>NZ_JAYEZO010000003.1 GCF_037031285.1 Halobellus sp. LT62 | reverse complement strand
TCACCGCGTGCGTTTCGAAATGAAAAGAGCCCACGAGACGCGCTGTCTCGTGGGCTCTCTGGTGGGGATGTTTCTCGGGGGAGTGTGGGGTATGTGGTATGAGTGGGTGGCGGCGAGTCCGTGTTCCCAGAGGATCGCTCACTCCAGTACTTGCGCACACGCTGGCAGGCTTAACTTCCGTGTTCGGGATGGGTACGGGTGGATCCCTGCCGCTGTGGCCGCCGTAATGCCGACTGATGGACTCGAACCATCTATACCTTCCGAGTCTGTCCTCGGAAGCTAGTGACCGTCGTCGGTCAATCCGACTGATCTGATCTGATTTGCTATGGGCGTTTAGATACCATTGTAGTGCGCGCAATCCAGTTTCCGCCTGAACCCGTTCTCACGTGGTGAGTTCGGTTTCGTGTGGTCGTCGTCACGTCCTGTGTGTTCAGTGTCAGTGAACGATGAGTCTGACGACACCAATTCTCAATGTATGAGTGTGGCTTTGGACTGTTAGTGCTCGCGGGCTTAACACCTCGTTGCCTCGGTGCGTACACCCCGAGTCTATCTAACTCGTCTTCTACGAGTGTCCTCGGTGGCACTTCTTTTTGAGGTGGGTTTCGAGCTTAGATGCGTTCAGCTCTTACCCCGTGGTGCGTGGCTGCTCGGCATCTGCCCTCTCGGACAACCGATACACCAGCGGCACCCAATCGTAGTTCCTCTCGTACTATACGATCGTTCCTCTCAAGTACCAATACACCCCCAATAGATAGCAGCCGACCTGTCTCACGACGGTCTAAACCCAGCTCACGACCTCCTTTAATAGGCGAACAACCTCACCCTTGCCTGCTTCTGCACAGGCAGGATGGAGGGAACCGACATCGAGGTAGCAAGCCACCCGGTCGATATGTGCTCTTGCGGGTGACGACTCTGTTATCCCTAAGGTAGCTTTTCTGTCATCAACGGGCCCCATCCAGGAGCCTCGTTGGTTCGCTAGACCACGCTTTCGCGTCAGCGATCCTCGTTGGGAAGATCACTGTCAGACTTCCGTGTGCTCTTGCGCTCTTCTCCGGGTTTCCGACCCGGGTGAGGAAATCTTTGGGCGCGCTCGATATCTTTTCGAGCGCGTACCGCCCCAGTCAAACTGCCCGGCTACCGGTGTCCTCCGCCAGGAGTGAGAGTCGCAGTCACTAACGGGTAGTATTTCACGGCTGGCTCGGTGGCCCGCTAGCGCGGGTACCTGTGTAACGCCTCCTACCTATGCTGCACATCAGCGACCACGTCTCAGCGACAGCCTGCAGTAAAGCTCTATAGGGTCTTCGCTTCCCCTTGGGGGTCTCCAGACTCCGCACTGGAACGTACAGTTCACCGGGCCCAGCGTTGGGACAGTGACGCTCTCGTTGATCCATTCATGCAAGCCGCTACTGAAGCGGCAAGGTACTACGCTACCTTAAGAGGGTCATAGTTACCCCCGCCGTTGACGGGTCCTTCGTCCTCTTGTACGAGGTGTTCAGATACCCGCACTGGGCAGGATTCAGTGACCGTACGAGTCCTTGCGGATTTGCGGTCACCTATGTTGTTACTAGACAGTCGGAGCGTCCGAGTCACTGCGACCTGCTCGGTGAAAAGCAGGCATCCCTTCTTCCGAAGGTACGGGACTAACTTGCCGAATTCCCTAACGCCGGTTGCTCCCGACGGGCCTTGGCTTTCGCTGCCTGAGCACCTGTGTCGGATCTCGGTACGATCATCGTACGTCTTTTCACGGGCTCTCGGTACCAGCAACTTGCGCTGTCTCACAATTCGATCGCTTCTTGCCGTTACGGCGTCCACGATCTTCTGTGATTCGACGGGGCGAAGGCCCCGCTTGCTGTTTCCAAAAGCGTCGACGTTGTTGTACGATGGCACTGGAATATTAACCAGTTTCCCGTTTGTCCTAGTCGAGTTACGGTAGGACTTAGGATCGGCTAACCCTCGGCTGATTGGCAGTGCCGAGGAACCCTTGCTCATAAGGCCGTCGGGGGTCTCACCCGACTCTCGCTGCTACTGTGACCAGGATTTTCGTTACTGTACGGTCCACGCGAGCTCTCGCCCGTGCTTCCGCCCGAACAGTACGCCAAGCCTACTAGGTCGTCCATTCAAGGACGCTGCCAGGTCTCGGTGGTAGATTTGAGCCCCGATCATTTTGGGCGCCTCGAACCTCGGCCGGTAAGCTGTTACGCTTTTCTTAGAGGGTAGCTGCTTCTAAGCTCACCTCCCGGCTGTTTAGGGCTCGAGACCACCTTCGGTTGCACTTAATCTACACTTGGGGACCTTAACCCGGCTCTGGGTTGTCTCCCTCACGGTACACAGGCTTACCCCGCATACCGGATTCCCAACGTCTACGACGTCTGCAAGTTCGGAGTTTGACAGGACGGCCGACTCCTCTCGGAGGCGGTTCGTCCAATCGGTCGCTCTACCTCGCAGACTATCTCAGTTGAGGTCATGCTTCGACATGTTTCGGCTGGAACCAGCTGTTGCCGAGTTCGATGGGCCTTTCACCCCTACGCACGGGTCACGAGAGGGTATTGTAGGACACCAACTCTTGCAGGCCTCCACGCAGCTTTCGCCACGCTTCACCTTGCCCGCGCGTAGATCACTCGGTTTCGGGTCGCATCAGTATGACTCCCCGCGCTTGAACACGGCGGCCCTGGCCTCGAAGAGGCTGCGGCCATGTCGGTTTCCCTGTGCCTGCCCGGATACTCCGGTTAGGCTTGCCATACGGATGCACTCCCTGGGTCGTTTTTCAAAACGCACGACGCGACACCGGCTTCCTCGAATTCCTACTGGTGGGTTGCCCCACGCTCGTTTTTTCGAGGACCTTGTATGCCTCGTCGTTCTATCACTGACTGAGTTCAGGCCCTATTGCACCGCCCTGTTCGGGGTGCTTTTCAGCGTTCGCTCACGCTACTTGTTCGCTATCGGTCTCGAGGAGTCGTTTAGTCTTCGCAGTTGATGCCTGCGATATTCACGAGGGATATCCAACCCTCGATACTCTGGAGGTAGTCCGGAAACACGCGTTCACGGTACGGGGCTGTCACCCTGTATCGCACTCCGTTCCAGGAGATTTCTCGTGAGGTTGTGTTTCGTTATGACTAGTCCGAACACCACATTTCCGTTCTAGGAACGGATTCGGTTTGGACTGTGTCGCGTTCACTCGCGGTTAGTAACGACATCGCGGTTTGCTTTCTGTTCCTGCTCCTACTGAGATGTTTCAATTCGGAGCGTTCCCCATTGCGCGAAGCAATTGCGGTGGGGATTCCCATTCGGAGATCCCGAGTTCTTAGTCTCCGTGCGACTCCCTCGGGCTTTTCGCAGCTTGGCACGTCCGTCGTCGGCTCTCGAGCCGAGCCATTCACCAGCCAGTACAGTAGCCAGTTTGAGTGTCGTCTTCGTCTTCGTCTTCGTCTGTCACTGTATTGTTGGATAGTGATCTGTGACGTCCACAGTTAGATCCGTTCTCACGCGGTGTGAGGACGGGTTCAGTGGGCGTCTGGATTGCGCGCGTACAATGGTTGTCATTGAACGTCCGGTGGCGTCCGGAGCGTCCGTCGAACCCTTCCTATCCGCGTTTTCACGGGATAGTGCATCAGTTCTGTCCACTCCAGTCGAGTGTTCGGGATCACTTAAGGGGCTCGTTTCGGTGAGCGCCCTGTGAAGCGATCTCGTGTCTCGAGTGGAGTGGGTTATGGACCCGCTGGGATTTGAACCCAGGGCGTCCTCCTTGCAAAGGAGGTGCTCTACCGCTGAGCTACGGGCCCGTGTTAGCCTTGGTGGTTCTAAAGTGCCTGTCTGGCGTTTGTGTTCCGTGAACGGGTTTTCGCCACGCGATGAGTGAAAGTGAGCCACCCTCGTCGGGGTGGTCTCGGTCTGTAGGAGGTGATCCAGCCGCAGATTCCCCTACGGCTACCTTGTTACGACTTAAGCCCCCTTGCGAAGCCCAGATTCGACCATCTTGCGATGGCCTCATCCGGACCTCACTCGGGTGCTTTGACGGGCGGTGTGTGCAAGGAGCAGGGACGTATTCACCGCATTCTTGTGAAATGCGATTACTACCGAATCCAGCTTCATGAGGACGAGTTTCAGTCCTCAATCCGAACTACGATCAAGTTTCGGAGATTAGCGCCCTCTTTCGAGGTGGCAACCCATTGTCTTGACCATTGTAGCCCGCGTGTAGCCCAGCCCATTCGGGGCATACTGACCTACCGTTGCCCATTCCTTCCTCCAGTTTGGCACTGGCAGTCCTCATAATGTACCCAGCCAGTCGAAACTGCTGCTGGCAATTAGGAGTGTGGGTCTCGCTCGTTGCCTGACTTAACAGGACGCCTCACGGTACGAGCTGACGGCGGCCATGCACCTCCTCTCTACAGCGTCGTGGCGAGGTCATCAACCTGACCGTCATTACTGTAGTCGGGGCTGGTGAGATGTCCGGCGTTGAGTCCAATTAAACCGCAGGCTCCTCCGGTTGTAGTGCTCCCCCGCCAATTCCTTTAAGTTTCATCCTTGCAGACGTACTTCCCAGGCGGTTCGCTTCTCGGCTTCCCTACGGCACAGCACAGGCGCGTAGCCTGTGCCACACCTAGCGAACATCGTTTACGGCTAGGACTACCCGGGTATCTAATCCGGTTCGAGACCCTAGCTTTCGTCCCTCACTGTCGGATCCGTCTTCTCGAGATGCTTTCGCCATCGGTGGTCCGTCCGGGATTACAGGATTTCACTCCTACCCCGGACGTACCTCTCGAGCCTTCCGGTCCCAAGCCTTGAAGTTTCCGCCGGACGCCCACACGTTGAGCGTGTGGATTTCCCGACGGACTTTCGAGGCCAGCTACGGACGCTTTAGGCCCAATAAGATTGGCCATCACTTGAGCTGCCGGTATTACCGCGGCGGCTGGCACCGGTCTTGCCCAGCTCTTATTCGTGTACCGCCCTACGGTACACAAAAGCGAGGACGATATGCCCTCGCACTCGGAGTCCCCTTATCGCACTGTCGTGCAGTGTAAAGGTTTCGCGCCTGCTGCGCCCCGTAGGGCCCGGAATCTTGTCTCAGATTCCGTCTCCGGGCTCTTGCTCTCACAACCCGTACCGATTATGGGCACGGTGGGCCGTTACCCCACCGTCTACCTAATCGGCCGCAGCCTCATCCTACAGCGCTAACGCGTTTGTCACTCTCGGTGTTCAAACAGGAGAGTTCTATCACGAATTAGCCTCAGTTTCCCGAGGTTATTCGCGTCTGTAGGGTAGATTGGCCACGTGTTACTGAGCTTTTCGCCACGAGTGTGAACTCGTGCGACTAGCATGGCTAAATCGGACTCCGATAGCAATGGCCTCCGGCAGGATCAACCGGAATGGGTCCCTCCCCGAAGGGAGGGGGGTGTGGCGGGATTTCCTCTCCGTGAAGAGAGGAGATCACCAAATATCATTGCGTGGTCCGTTCAGTGGTTCAGTGGACACCAGACAGGTGTCACCGAACCACCAAGGCTAACATCAGATCCCATCTGTACGGCGGACCGCAGGGGTGGAATCCTCAT